>NZ_PJFA01000035.1:0-1218 GCF_002843485.1 Paenibacillus sp. BGI2013 | reverse complement strand
AAGCACTCCGCCTGGGGAGTACGGTCGCAAGACTGAAACTCAAAGGAATTGACGGGGACCCGCACAAGCAGTGGAGTATGTGGTTTAATTCGAAGCAACGCGAAGAACCTTACCAGGTCTTGACATCCCTCTGATCGGTACAGAGATGTATCTTTCCTTCGGGACAGAGGAGACAGGTGGTGCATGGTTGTCGTCAGCTCGTGTCGTGAGATGTTGGGTTAAGTCCCGCAACGAGCGCAACCCTTATATTTAGTTGCCAGCACTTCGGGTGGGCACTCTAGATAGACTGCCGGTGACAAACCGGAGGAAGGTGGGGATGACGTCAAATCATCATGCCCCTTATGACCTGGGCTACACACGTACTACAATGGCCGGTACAACGGGCTGCGAAATCGCGAGATGGAGCCAATCCCAACAAAGCCGGTCTCAGTTCGGATTGCAGGCTGCAACTCGCCTGCATGAAGTCGGAATTGCTAGTAATCGCGGATCAGCATGCCGCGGTGAATACGTTCCCGGGTCTTGTACACACCGCCCGTCACACCACGAGAGTTTATAACACCCGAAGTCGGTGGGGTAACCGCAAGGAGCCAGCCGCCGAAGGTGGGATAGATGATTGGGGTGAAGTCGTAACAAGGTAGCCGTATCGGAAGGTGCGGCTGGATCACCTCCTTTCTATGGAGAATCGTTTCCTGCAACGGAAACATTCAAATATGCAGGTTCTTAGAACCTGCAACAGCAACACAGTTACTTATCCATTTGTTCAGTTTTGATGGAATTTGAGGGGCCATAGCTCAGCTGGGAGAGCGCCTGCCTTGCAAGCAGGAGGTCAGCGGTTCGATCCCGCTTGGCTCCACCAAACAATTTCATCTATTTGGCTTGTTCTTTGAAAACTAGATATCGAAACGAAACAAACGCGAATTAGAACATTCCTTTAAGCTGATCTTGTGTAAACAAGTGAAGTGTTTTTATAAGGTAGATTGCTGGAGCGAGTGATCGAAATGGAGCGACTTTTGGATTTGGACGTAGTCCAAACCAAGCGGAGCGACAGCTCGAACACGAGCGCAATGGTTAAGCTACTAAGAGCACACGGAGGATGCCTAGGCGCTAGGAGCCGATGAAGGACGTGGCGAACAACGAAACTGCCTCGGGGAGCTGTAAGCAAGCTTTGATCCGGGGGTGTCCGAATGGGGAAACCCAGCTGGGGTAATTTCCAGTTAC
>NZ_PJFA01000034.1:0-1287 GCF_002843485.1 Paenibacillus sp. BGI2013 | reverse complement strand
TGGAGCTAGAATAAAAAGTGGACACCCGTTAACGGACGGAAGGATAATAAGACTAACGGAGGTGTCCACATGGGAGAACAGCGGCAACGATATAACGAAGAATTCAAAAAACAAACGGTCAAATTCATTCAAGAGCAGACGAAGACACTTGGAGATTTGGCAGAAGAACTCAACATTCCAAAAAGTACGTTGCACCAATGGATGAGTAAGTACCGCGAACTAAAACATGAGCCTGTTGCCAGCGTAGATCGAGTGAAGGAACTGGAAGCAGAGCTTCAAGAGATGCGCCGGTTGCTTCAAGAGAAAGATCACACGCTTGCGGATACACAAGAAGAACTGGCGATTGTAAAAAAAGCAGTGCACATCTTCAGCAAACCAAAGAGCTAAGATTTCAGTTTGTGGAAGATCATCGCTCCGAGTTTTCTTTGGAGAAGATGTGCAGAATCTTTCAAGTATCACGGAGCGGATATTACAAATGGCGAATGGACCGAACCAGCATGCGGCAGAACCGTAAAGACGAGGTCATGAAGCGTATTCGCTATCATTTTTACGACCACCAGATGCGGTGTGGAAGCCCTAAAATTACGTATCTGCTCCATTTAGAAGGGCTGCGAATCTCTTCACGTACCGTCAGTATATACATGCGTCAAATGAATCTACGTTCTGTGGTCATGCCCAAATATCGCGTTCAGACGACGGATTCCAAACACGACCATCCCCTTGCGCTAAATACGCTGAATCAGCAATTTAAAACGTCCAAACCGAATAAGGTATGGGTTACCGACATCACCTACATTCCTTGCCGAGGAGGTCGTCTATATCTCGCCAGCGTTCTGGATTTGTGCACACGTGAAATTGTAGGCTGGCGTCTATATAACCATATGGAAACCAGTTTGGTGATGGGTGCACTGGAGGAAGCTTATAAGGCTAAACGCCCCGCTCGGGGATTACTCCATCACTCGGATCGCGGCTCTCAATACACGTCAAAAGAATACGTGGAGCAACTAAAATCATACGGAATGGAATCAAGCATGAGCCGTCGAGGAAACTGTTATGATAACGCCTGTATTGAGTCATGGCACAGTATTTTAAAGAAGGAACTCATTTACTGCAACCCTCGTTTTAAGACGCCGGAAGAGGCGTATACTGCCATCTACCAGTACATTGAGTTCTATTACAACCGCAAGCGAATGCATGGCGCGCTAGGGTATCTTTCCCCTGCTCGTTTTGCGATGAAATTTACGGACAAATCCGCAGCGTAGTGTCTACTTTTTTGACATAGGTCCA
>NZ_PJFA01000033.1:0-1302 GCF_002843485.1 Paenibacillus sp. BGI2013 | reverse complement strand
GTGGTATTATCCCCTTTAAGTAGACACTTGAAAAAACCTTCATGTTATCATGAGGGTTCAAGTGACACTTGGAGGGGATATTTTTATGGCCAAAAAAGGACAAACATTTCACACGTATACCGAAGAATTTAAATTGAATGCGGTTAGATCCTATGTCGAAGGTTCTTCAAGTTACAAGGTGGTCGCTGATCGCGAAGGAATTCGAAACTGTTCACAACTGAAGGTGTGGGTAAAAAAATGGAAAAACGGGGAAGCATTCGATGAGCGAAAAAACAATGTTCCGAATCCACTGAAAGGACGGCCTCGTACTGCCTTTAGCAGTGTAGAAGAGGAACGGGACTACCTTCAAGCACAGGTAGATTATTTAAAAAAGCGGTATCCAAATCTAGTAAAGGAGAAGCACTAAGCCAACGGGAGAACTACGATATCATAGACGAATTGCGTTGCTCGCATGGCATTACACGCCTATTATCGATTACAGGAATACCCCGTTCCAGTTACTACAAATGGCGAGCAACACAGCCACAGCGAGACGCAAGACAAGACCGTGAGCGTGAGATCAAAGAGCACATGATGGCTATTCATTTTGCAAATCGAGAGTTTGGTTATCCTCGCATGACAACGGCGCTCTGGGAGTCTGGTCTGAACGTTAATCACAAGAAAGTATGGCGAATCATGCGGGAACTATCGATCCAATCGGTAATTCGCAAGAAGCGGAAGAAGTCCAGCTATACGCCATCTGTGATTTATCCGAATCGCCTAAAGCGCAAATTTCATGCCACAGCACCTCAGCAAAAAATGGTGACGGATATAACTTATATTTCGGATGGAAACACGTTTGTTTACCTGTCTGTGATTCAAGACTTGTTCAACAACGAAATTGTTGCTTGGCAATTATCTAAACGGAACGATGTTCAGCTCGTATTGGATACGGTGGAACAATGGACACAAAAAAGAGACGTTTCGGAAGCCGTGCTCCATTCGGATCAGGGCTTCCAATACACGTCTCAGGTGTACAACTCACGATTAGAAGCATTCGGCGTCAAAGGCAGCCACTCTCGCAAAGCAACCTGCCTGGATAACGCATGCATCGAATCTTTCTTTTCGCATCTCAAAACAGAGAAGCTGTACCTTATCCAGTGTAATTCAGAAGCCGAGATTCGACAAGCCGTGGAAGATTACGTGTACAATTACAACTACCGACGCTTTCAAGCCAAACTCAAACAGCGCGCACCGATTGAATATCGATGCGCGCTGGCAGCATAGCTTTTTTCATCTGTCTACTTGACAGGGGTATGACCA
>NZ_PJFA01000032.1:0-1465 GCF_002843485.1 Paenibacillus sp. BGI2013 | reverse complement strand
AAGCACTCCGCCTGGGGAGTACGGTCGCAAGACTGAAACTCAAAGGAATTGACGGGGACCCGCACAAGCAGTGGAGTATGTGGTTTAATTCGAAGCAACGCGAAGAACCTTACCAGGTCTTGACATCTGAATGACCGGTGCAGAGATGTACCTTTTCTTCGGAACATTCAAGACAGGTGGTGCATGGTTGTCGTCAGCTCGTGTCGTGAGATGTTGGGTTAAGTCCCGCAACGAGCGCAACCCTTATATTTAGTTGCCAGCATTTCGGATGGGCACTCTAGATAGACTGCCGGTGACAAACCGGAGGAAGGTGGGGATGACGTCAAATCATCATGCCCCTTATGACCTGGGCTACACACGTACTACAATGGCCGGTACAACGGGCTGCGAAATCGCGAGATGGAGCCAATCCCAACAAAGCCGGTCTCAGTTCGGATTGCAGGCTGCAACTCGCCTGCATGAAGTCGGAATTGCTAGTAATCGCGGATCAGCATGCCGCGGTGAATACGTTCCCGGGTCTTGTACACACCGCCCGTCACACCACGAGAGTTTATAACACCCGAAGTCGGTGGGGTAACCGCAAGGAGCCAGCCGCCGAAGGTGGGATAGATGATTGGGGTGAAGTCGTAACAAGGTAGCCGTATCGGAAGGTGCGGCTGGATCACCTCCTTTCTATGGAGAATCGTTTCCTGCAACGGAAACATTCAAATACAAAATCTAGCCAGGTCGGCTAGTTACTCACTCGTTGCTCAGTTTTGAGAGCTTAAACTCTCAAACGTTTGGTGGCGATAGCGAAGGGGTTCCACACGTTCCCATCCCGAACACGACCGTTAAGCCCTTCAGCGTCGATGGTACTTGGACCGCAGGGTCCTGGGAGAGTAGAACGCCGCCAAGCGTAACCCATTTTGGGTTCAAATAGTATATGTAATGTGGGCCCTTAGCTCAGTTGGTTAGAGCGCACCTCTGATAAGGGTGAGGCCGGTGGTTCGAGTCCACCAGGGCCCACCATCTATACCTTTAAACTTTATATGGGGCCATAGCTCAGCTGGGAGAGCGCCTGCCTTGCAAGCAGGAGGTCAGCGGTTCGATCCCGCTTGGCTCCACCAAAATGATTTACAAGTTTGTTCTTTGAAAACTAGATATCGAAACGAAACAAACGCGAATTAGAACATTCCTTTTTAGCTGAACTTGTGTTAAACAAGTTTCAATAAAAACGGTAGTCAAATTGCTTTTGTGATGGTATCGGGTGAGAGCGACTTTTGGCTTTGCGCAAGCAAAACAAGAGAAGCGAGCGACCGAAACCGGAACAAAATGGTTAAGCTACTAAGAGCACACGGAGGATGCCTAGGCGCTAGGAGCCGATGAAGGACGTGGCGAACAACGAAACTGCCTCGGGGAGCTGTAAGCAAGCTTTGATCCGGGGGTGTCCGAATGGGGAAACCCAGCTGGGGTAATTTCCAGTTAC
>NZ_PJFA01000031.1:0-1468 GCF_002843485.1 Paenibacillus sp. BGI2013 | reverse complement strand
AAGCACCCCGGAAGGGGAGTACGGTCGCAAGACTGAAACTCAAAGGAATTGACGGGGACCCGCACAAGCAGTGGAGTATGTGGTTTAATTCGAAGCAACGCGAAGAACCTTACCAGGTCTTGACATCCCTCTGATCGGTACAGAGATGTATCTTTCCTTCGGGACAGAGGAGACAGGTGGTGCATGGTTGTCGTCAGCTCGTGTCGTGAGATGTTGGGTTAAGTCCCGCAACGAGCGCAACCCTTATATTTAGTTGCCAGCATTTCGGGTGGGCACTCTAGATAGACTGCCGGTGACAAACCGGAGGAAGGTGGGGATGACGTCAAATCATCATGCCCCTTATGACCTGGGCTACACACGTACTACAATGGCCGGTACAACGGGCTGCGAAATCGCGAGATGGAGCCAATCCCAACAAAGCCGGTCTCAGTTCGGATTGCAGGCTGCAACTCGCCTGCATGAAGTCGGAATTGCTAGTAATCGCGGATCAGCATGCCGCGGTGAATACGTTCCCGGGTCTTGTACACACCGCCCGTCACACCACGAGAGTTTATAACACCCGAAGTCGGTGGGGTAACCGCAAGGAGCCAGCCGCCGAAGGTGGGATAGATGATTGGGGTGAAGTCGTAACAAGGTAGCCGTATCGGAAGGTGCGGCTGGATCACCTCCTTTCTATGGAGAATCGTTTCCTGCAACGGAAACATTCAAATACAAAATCTAGTCAGGTCGGCTAGTTACTCACTCGTTGCTCAGTTTTGAGAGCTCAAACTCTCAAACGTTTGGTGGCGATAGCGAAGGGGTTCCACACGTTCCCATCCCGAACACGACCGTTAAGCCCTTCAGCGTCAATGGTACTTGGACCGCAGGGTCCTGGAAGAGTAGAACGCCGCCAAGCGTAACCCATTTTGGGTTCAAATAGTATATGAATGTGGGCCCTTAGCTCAGTTGGTTAGAGCGCACCTCTGATAAGGGTGAGGCCGGTGGTTCGAGTCCACCAGGGCCCACCATCTATACCTTTAAACTTTATATGGGGCCATAGCTCAGCTGGGAGAGCGCCTGCCTTGCAAGCAGGAGGTCAGCGGTTCGATCCCGCTTGGCTCCACCAAAAAAAGTTTTACAAGTTTGTTCTTTGAAAACTAGATATCGAAACGAAATAAACGCGAATTAGAACATTCCTTTTTAGCTGAACTTGTGCAAACAAGTTTCAATAAAAACGGTAGTCAAATTGCTTTTGTGATGGTATCGGGTGAGAGCGACTTTTGGATTTGGACGTAGTCCAAACCAAGGGAAGCGAGCGACCGATACCGGAACAAAATGGTTAAGCTACTAAGAGCACACGGAGGATGCCTAGGCGCTAGGAGCCGATGAAGGACGTGGCGAACAACGAAACTGCCTCGGGGAGCTGTAAGCAAGCTTTGATCCGGGGGTGTCCGAATGGGGAAACCCAGCTGGGGTAATTTCCAGTTAC
>NZ_PJFA01000030.1:0-1548 GCF_002843485.1 Paenibacillus sp. BGI2013 | reverse complement strand
AACAAAAACCAGCTAATGTTTGTCAAGCATTTCTGGTTGGATGAGTTCTCTTTTCGTGGTATACTTTTTCCGACCAACACGAATAACCTCCACGGGTATGGAGGTTTTGGTTAAATATGGATTACACTTGGTAGGGCTGGCCTTTCTGCAAGATGGCGAAAATGTGATGTAACAGCTTGTTTGCGCAGGCGATCACGGCCACCTTGTAGGGCTTGCCCTCGTTTCTTTTTTTCTCGTAGTACGAACGGATTCTTGCATTCGCATTCTTTCGCATTCCACATTGCACCGCTAAATATAGTGAACGTCTGAGCCTTTTAGAGCCTCGTTTCGTAATTCGTGTACTTGTCGCTGTGAACTTTCCTGAACTGAAAATCCCTGGGTCAAGGCCCGCAAACGCTACAAGTTGCTTCGCATCACTAAACTGTTTCACATCACCTAGTTCAGCTACAATGGCTGCGGCCAGTTTCGTTCCAATTCCCGGGATACTTCTCACCAGTCCGACTTCAGGCAGATTTTCTGCAAGTTCCTCCATTTGTTTTTCGAGTTCCTCCAGTTGCCGAATCATCGTCAACAATAAAGAGACCATTCCGAGCAGTGCCTTGCTTTGAGCGGGGCTACGCCGAATTTCTCTCCATTCATCCAGTACTTCCTCCAGTTTTCTCGCTTTTTCATTGGTCCATCGCTTGGAATGGGATCGTCCCGAATTACCCTGAATGACTTCATTCCAATTCGTCACACTTCCCTCCAAACAATGAGACAGCACCGTCAATGATGTTGTTGAAAACACATTGTAAAATATCTGCTCATACGTCGGAAAAACTTGCTCCAGCAAGGCTCTGCTGTTCAGCTTCGCCTGCACAAAGATTCCCGTGACAAACTCATGCTGCCGAGTCAAATGCTGTAGCTCTGTAAACGTCTCATCCCAATTTCGATGCGGCTTCACGTCGCCGCGATAGTACATCTCTGCCAGATGCCAAGCATCTGCAGCATCTGTTTTAACTTTGCGTAACTGCGTTCCCTTCGCTCGCTTGGATTGCAAGGGATTCACAATGTAGTAGGTGTAGCCACTCCGATTCAGACAGGACACCAAGGCACGATGGTAATGCCCAGTCGCCTCCAAAACAACCACTGGAGCAACACCCGTTTCGGCTTGAAGGGCCCCTAACATCTCCGTGAATTGTTCGAATCCACTCGCAACATGCTCAATGACGATAGCTTTACCAACGGGCTCATTTCGTTTTTGAAACGCCTGTATCACACTTGAACCTTTAGCGACATCTACACCAACAACAGGTTCCATGCCCTCACTCCTTATCTTTCGTTTCGCCGGTCCTTTCCACGATGGTTCCAAACCCATAGCTTCGCTTGTTATACGGGGTCAACTGCCCCTACCAGCCCAAACATGGTCTTTTGGAGGTCGTGGGAGAACTGTTTTTGTTACGAGGTCCTAGCCCCTAAAACCGCCACGTTCTCCCGGCTTCCCCCATCGTAAAACGACCACAAAAAAAGGCCAACCAGTAATTACTGGCTAACCTGACAATACGAAAA